>NZ_OZ060385.1 GCF_964059015.1 Buchnera aphidicola (Hyalopterus amygdali) | reverse complement strand
GTTCTGTATATATTTATTCATAAATATTTTAGATTTATCAAATAAACCTGAAAAAAATATAAAAAGTCTTTCAAATACAATAAGTTAGTATGAATGCAGCACATTTTTACTACAATAAAGTAATATATATTATATAGGTATACGATGTTTTCTATTAAAAAAAATATATGTATGTATATATAAAATATTTAATTGTTATTATTTTTTTTATTACAATATTTTTAATATCATTTTATTTTACATATTTTATTAATATTTAAATAAGTATTATATACTAGTTTAGTATAAAGAATAGAATTAAAAAAGGCATCATTGATTTAATTTATTAAATTGATTATCATAATCTGGATATTAACTATAAAACCAATTAAATACCGTCTGTTTTCAATAAGCCAGTTAAACAGAGACCCCGAATAATGAAAAAAAAATTACATAATATTGAAATTATTCAAAGGCACGCTCCTTATCATTTCGATCCAACTATAATATTTAATCATCTTTGTAAATTAAAATCATTCACACTGTTATTGGAAACAGCGGAAATAAATAAAAAAAAAGATTTAGAAAGTATTATGATTATTGATAGTGCACTACGTATCTCTTCAGAAAATAATTCAGTAAAATTACAATCATTTTCTAAAAATGGGGCAGAAATTTTATTAGCTTTAAAAGAAACCGTCCCTCAAGAAGTGCAAATGTATGAAAAAAATGAAGCGGTCATTCTTATTTTTCCTAAGATCAATAAAAATATTGATGAAGATAAAAAACTTTTTTCATTATCTGTTTTTGACTCTTTTCGATTACTTATTAAAACATTTAATAATCCACAAAAAAAATCAAAAGCGATGTTTTTTGGGGGTCTTTTTTCGTATGATTTAATTTCAATCTTTGAATCGTTACCGGATCTTAAAGACAATCAAAAATGTCCTAACTTTTGTTTCTATTTAGCAGAAACTTTATTGGTTTTAGATCATCAAAAAAAAACGTGCTTAATTCAAAACAGCTTATTCACGAGCAACAAAAAAGAAAAAGAAAGGATCACAAAAAGAGCTATAGAAATAGAAAAAAAATTACATCAAACATGTACTTTAATACCTAAGATGAAAATCCCAAACATCAGTTTAACTTCAAATATCAATGATGCTCAATATTGTTCCATTATAAAAAAATTACAAAAATTAATCCAAAAAGGTGAAATCTTTCAAGTTGTGCCGTCAAGAAAATTTTATTTACCCTGTCCTAATCCCTTATCAGCCTATCAAAAATTAAAGAAAAGCAATCCCAGTCCCTATATGTTTTTTATGCAAGACAAAGATTTTACATTATTTGGAGCATCACCAGAAAGTTCTTTAAAATATGATGAAAAAACGAGAAGAATAGAACTGTATCCTATAGCAGGAACAAGACCGAGGGGGAGAAATCAAGACGGCACTGTAAATTTAGATTTAGATAGTAGAATAGAACTTGAAATGCGTACTAATCATAAGGAATTAGCAGAACATTTAATGCTTGTAGATTTGGCGCGAAATGATCTTGCACGAATTTGTACACCGGGTACAAGATACGTTTCAGATTTAGTAAAAGTGGATAAATATTCTCATGTAATGCACCTTGTATCCAGAGTAGTGGGGGAACTGAAGCAGGGTTTAGATGCATTACATGCGTATGCTGCTTGTATGAATATGGGCACGCTAACTGGGGCACCAAAAGTACGAGCCATGCAATTGATTGCTGAATGTGAACAGGAAAAAAGAGGGAGTTACGGAGGTGCTATAGGTTATTTTACAGATTTAGGCAATCTTGATACATGTATTACAATACGTTCAGCATATGTAGAAGGGGGGACAGCAACAATTCAAGCGGGTGCGGGGGTTGTTTTTAATTCGATCCCAGAAGATGAAGTCAATGAAAGTTTAAATAAAGCGCAAGCGGTTATCAATGCTATAAAAAATGCGCATCATTAATAGGATTTTTAAAATGGCAAATATTTTACTTTTAGATAATATTGATTCCTTTACTTATAACCTTGTCGAACAAATTAGAAACAAAAATCATTATGTATTAATTTATAGAAATACTGTAAATAAAAAAGTAATTGTAAATTCTCTTAACAGTATGAGCAATCCCATTTTAATGCTGTCGCCCGGACCCAGTACGCCGAAAAATGCAGGATGTATGTTAAATTTGATAAATGAAATTAAAGGAAAATATCCTATAATCGGAATTTGTTTAGGCCATCAGGCAATAGTAGAGGCGTATGGAGGCGTTATTGGATACGCAGGTGAAATATTCCACGGAAAAGCATCTTTGATCAACCATGATGGTTTAGAGATGTTTGAAGGGCTTCCTCAACCGTTACCTGTCGCACGGTATCATTCCCTGATATGCAATAAAATTCCGAAAAAATTTATCATTAACTCTTATTTCAATGATATGATCATGTCTGTACGAAACAACATCGATTATGTCTGTGGTTTTCAATTTCATCCCGAATCAATTTTAACCACTTCTGGTGCTCTATTATTAGAACAAATCATTCATTGGTCATCTTTAAAATACAATTAATAAAATTAACTTAAAAAAACCTTTAACAGAGTTATTCGTTAATCAATTAACTGAAACGTAGGATCTTTAAAAGATCAGAATTAAAAAAACAAATACAACGTTAATAATGCATCTAAAAACCCCCCCACATAATAATTAAAATAAAGTGATAATCAAACCACTTTATCTAACACAACAAACATTTAGAAATCAAAACATTTTTTTAATCCGCTTCAAAATGTAGTTTTGTGACCCCGTTTTTAATTATTCAATAATGATTAAAAAAATTTTTTTATACATGCAATATAAACATTTCTTTATTAATTACAATTAAATATTTATTTTTATGTTTAGAAATGAAAACATGGATATACGAAATGATTAAAAAATTGACACGTATATTTATCAGTATGATAAAAAATATTAATATATCAGATATATAAAGATGATATGGTGATTATGAATAAATCAATACATCAATGGATTCAATTAATATATTAAATGAAAAAAAATATCTATTTTAAAATAGATTCAATGTTTTATTAAAAAAGGAATTAAATATAAAAATTAATTTAAAAAAAGTTATCCACATTTTTCTGTGCATAAGTTTATTTTAAAAATGACATAAATTATATAATAATTATTAAAGAAATAGATATAAGACTATGTTTTATATGATTTTATTCTATTTTTAAATATTTTATATTCATTTTATCAACATGTTTATAACTTTGGGGATAAGTTCTGTATATATTTATTCATAAATATTTTAGATTTATCAAATAAACCTGAAAAAAATATAAAAAGTCTTTCAAATACAATAAGTTAGTATGAATGCAGCACATTTTTACTACAATAAAGTAATATATATTATATAGGTATACGATGTTTTCTATTAAAAAAAATATATGTATGTATATATAAAATATTTAATTGTTATTATTTTTTTTATTACAATATTTTTAATATCATTTTATTTTACATATTTTATTAATATTTAAATAAGTATTATATACTAGTTTAGTATAAAGAATAGAATTAAAAAAGGCATCATTGATTTAATTTATTAAATTGATTATCATAATCTGGATATTAACTATAAAACCAATTAAATACCGTCTGTTTTCAATAAGCCAGTTAAACAGAGACCCCGAATAATGAAAAAAAAATTACATAATATTGAAATTATTCAAAGGCACGCTCCTTATCATTTCGATCCAACTATAATATTTAATCATCTTTGTAAATTAAAATCATTCACACTGTTATTGGAAACAGCGGAAATAAATAAAAAAAAAGATTTAGAAAGTATTATGATTATTGATAGTGCACTACGTATCTCTTCAGAAAATAATTCAGTAAAATTACAATCATTTTCTAAAAATGGGGCAGAAATTTTATTAGCTTTAAAAGAAACCGTCCCTCAAGAAGTGCAAATGTATGAAAAAAATGAAGCGGTCATTCTTATTTTTCCTAAGATCAATAAAAATATTGATGAAGATAAAAAACTTTTTTCATTATCTGTTTTTGACTCTTTTCGATTACTTATTAAAACATTTAATAATCCACAAAAAAAATCAAAAGCGATGTTTTTTGGGGGTCTTTTTTCGTATGATTTAATTTCAATCTTTGAATCGTTACCGGATCTTAAAGACAATCAAAAATGTCCTAACTTTTGTTTCTATTTAGCAGAAACTTTATTGGTTTTAGATCATCAAAAAAAAACGTGCTTAATTCAAAACAGCTTATTCACGAGCAACAAAAAAGAAAAAGAAAGGATCACAAAAAGAGCTATAGAAATAGAAAAAAAATTACATCAAACATGTACTTTAATACCTAAGATGAAAATCCCAAACATCAGTTTAACTTCAAATATCAATGATGCTCAATATTGTTCCATTATAAAAAAATTACAAAAATTAATCCAAAAAGGTGAAATCTTTCAAGTTGTGCCGTCAAGAAAATTTTATTTACCCTGTCCTAATCCCTTATCAGCCTATCAAAAATTAAAGAAAAGCAATCCCAGTCCCTATATGTTTTTTATGCAAGACAAAGATTTTACATTATTTGGAGCATCACCAGAAAGTTCTTTAAAATATGATGAAAAAACGAGAAGAATAGAACTGTATCCTATAGCAGGAACAAGACCGAGGGGGAGAAATCAAGACGGCACTGTAAATTTAGATTTAGATAGTAGAATAGAACTTGAAATGCGTACTAATCATAAGGAATTAGCAGAACATTTAATGCTTGTAGATTTGGCGCGAAATGATCTTGCACGAATTTGTACACCGGGTACAAGATACGTTTCAGATTTAGTAAAAGTGGATAAATATTCTCATGTAATGCACCTTGTATCCAGAGTAGTGGGGGAACTGAAGCAGGGTTTAGATGCATTACATGCGTATGCTGCTTGTATGAATATGGGCACGCTAACTGGGGCACCAAAAGTACGAGCCATGCAATTGATTGCTGAATGTGAACAGGAAAAAAGAGGGAGTTACGGAGGTGCTATAGGTTATTTTACAGATTTAGGCAATCTTGATACATGTATTACAATACGTTCAGCATATGTAGAAGGGGGGACAGCAACAATTCAAGCGGGTGCGGGGGTTGTTTTTAATTCGATCCCAGAAGATGAAGTCAATGAAAGTTTAAATAAAGCGCAAGCGGTTATCAATGCTATAAAAAATGCGCATCATTAATAGGATTTTTAAAATGGCAAATATTTTACTTTTAGATAATATTGATTCCTTTACTTATAACCTTGTCGAACAAATTAGAAACAAAAATCATTATGTATTAATTTATAGAAATACTGTAAATAAAAAAGTAATTGTAAATTCTCTTAACAGTATGAGCAATCCCATTTTAATGCTGTCGCCCGGACCCAGTACGCCGAAAAATGCAGGATGTATGTTAAATTTGATAAATGAAATTAAAGGAAAATATCCTATAATCGGAATTTGTTTAGGCCATCAGGCAATAGTAGAGGCGTATGGAGGCGTTATTGGATACGCAGGTGAAATATTCCACGGAAAAGCATCTTTGATCAACCATGATGGTTTAGAGATGTTTGAAGGGCTTCCTCAACCGTTACCTGTCGCACGGTATCATTCCCTGATATGCAATAAAATTCCGAAAAAATTTATCATTAACTCTTATTTCAATGATATGATCATGTCTGTACGAAACAACATCGATTATGTCTGTGGTTTTCAATTTCATCCCGAATCAATTTTAACCACTTCTGGTGCTCTATTATTAGAACAAATCATTCATTGGTCATCTTTAAAATACAATTAATAAAATTAACTTAAAAAAACCTTTAACAGAGTTATTCGTTAATCAATTAACTGAAACGTAGGATCTTTAAAAGATCAGAATTAAAAAAACAAATACAACGTTAATAATGCATCTAAAAACCCCCCCACATAATAATTAAAATAAAGTGATAATCAAACCACTTTATCTAACACAACAAACATTTAGAAATCAAAACATTTTTTTAATCCGCTTCAAAATGTAGTTTTGTGACCCCGTTTTTAATTATTCAATAATGATTAAAAAAATTTTTTTATACATGCAATATAAACATTTCTTTATTAATTACAATTAAATATTTATTTTTATGTTTAGAAATGAAAACATGGATATACGAAATGATTAAAAAAATTTTTTTATACATGCAATATAAACATTTCTTTATTAATTACAATTAAATATTTATTTTTATGTTTAGAAATGAAAACATGGATATACGAAATGATTAAAAAAATTTTTTTATACATGCAATATAAACATTTCTTTATTAATTACAATTAAATATTTATTTTTATGTTTAGAAATGAAAACATGGATATACGAAATGATTAAAAAATTGACACGTATATTTATCAGTATGATAAAAAATATTAATATATCAGATATATAAAGATGATATGGTGATTATGAATAAATCAATACATCAATGGATTCAATTAATATATTAAATGAAAAAAAATATCTATTTTAAAATAGATTCAATGTTTTATTAAAAAAGGAATTAAATATAAAAATTAATTTAAAAAAAGTTATCCACATTTTTCTGTGCATAAGTTTATTTTAAAAATGACATAAATTATATAATAATTATTAAAGAAATAGATATAAGACTATGTTTTATATGATTTTATTCTATTTTTAAATATTTTATATTCATTTTATCAACATGTTTATAACTTTGGGGATAA
>NZ_OZ060384.1 GCF_964059015.1 Buchnera aphidicola (Hyalopterus amygdali) | reverse complement strand
TCATTTTTTTTAAATTATATAGTACGTAATTTAAAAAAAGGTGTAGGGCGGGGGTTAATTTAGGGCGGGGCTAGAGAGTTAGTGTGGGTTTAGGCATAAAAAATTCTACGTATAGAGAACGTATTTTAAAAAGCAGTTAGTTTTTTTAGTATTACTATTTTTTTAGTTCAATATTATTTTTTTAATTATCGGGATAGGTGTTTGTAGCGATTTTCTTTAAATAATAATAGCTAATATTTACCTGTTTTTTTAATCCACTTGGTCCAAGTTTAGTTAACTCACTAATGGAATATTTACCAACAAGGGCTCGTAGTATTTTTTGTCGTGCTTCTTTTTCATCTAGGGCTATAATTCGTTGTGCATGCTTTCTTTTTTTATAAAAATTATGTTTAGAAATTCTATATTTAAAAAGATTTCTCATTTGAGTATCTTTAGCTCGTCTTTGCGCCTCTATTGCACTGATCGGTTTTAATCCCTTAATAATTAAATTTTTATTAATCCATCCTAATTGTTGGTTTTTAGCATTTATTAATTGTTTTTCACTTATATTTAATAACATAAAAAAT
Organism: Buchnera aphidicola (Hyalopterus amygdali); assembly: GCF_964059015.1. Classification (NCBI taxonomy): domain Bacteria; kingdom Pseudomonadati; phylum Pseudomonadota; class Gammaproteobacteria; order Enterobacterales; family Erwiniaceae; genus Buchnera; species Buchnera aphidicola. Next base: position 7,207 of record NZ_OZ060384.1, on the reverse strand, counting down.
AATGGGGTAAGTGTAATCATTTTTGGCATATAATTGCCCAATACTCGATCCCATATTTTTTTACAAGTTACAAATCCCATTGGTTCCATAAACTGCGTAATTAATCTAGAAGCGCGGGTAATAGATTTATTTCCAATTTTAGATAATGTTGATAAACCGCATTCATCAGATAATTGTTCTACTGATGCTTGTACTAATTGGGAAGAGATATTAAAATGGTAAAGCATGGCTAAGACCATCGCTCTCATTGCAGATGCTCGATGTTCATTCAATCTTCTATATCTTTTTAACGGGATACCGGTTTTAACATTTTTTGGCTGAATAACATAATTTAATTCACATCGCGCAACATCTATTTCTGACGCTTTTTTCATAGCAAAACATATAAAATATGGTCGTCTTTTATTATTTTTTGGTGGTGTAAAAGTTGGGTTTTGATTATATACATAACTTTTTCTAAATGACATATTACATTACTTAAAAAGTGTTGATGTTGAGTTTATATAAAAAAAATTTAAATTTTCTAAGATATTTAATGATTTATTTTTTTTATGATGTTGTTTTTTATAAATAAAAAATACTTTTTAATTTCTTATAGGGACATTATATACATATATTTTTATTATTTTCAATAATACTTATCAAAAATAAAAAATTTTACATAATTAAAAGAATTTTATTGAATAAAATTCTTTTAATTATGTAAAATTTTTTATTTTTGAAATATAATTAAATTATTAATTCAAATTATATTTTAAAAAATAGGATAAATAATGGAAAAAATTATTGAAAAATCTATATATGCCTCGCGCTGGTTAATGTTTCCCGTATATGTAGGCTTATCATTTGGTTTTGTATTATTAACATTAAAATTTTTTCAACAAATAATATTTATTATCCCCGATATTTTATCAATGTCAGAATCTGGTTTAGTATTAGTAGTTTTATCTTTAATTGATATTGCCTTAGTAGGAGGACTATTAGTTATGGTGATGTTTTCAGGTTATGAAAATTTTATTTCTAAAATGGATATTCAAGACAATGAGAAAAGATTAGGGTGGATGGGTACTATGGATGTCAATTCAATCAAAAATAAAGTTGCTTCATCAATCGTTGCAATATCTTCGGTACACCTTTTACGTCTTTTTATGGAAGCAGAAAGAATTTTAGATAATAAAATTATGTTATGTGTAATTATTCATTTAACGTTTGTTTTATCAGCTTTCGGGATGGCTTATATTGATAAAATGAGTAAAAAGAAAAATGCTAGTCATTAAAATTCTTATTAATTAGGCTGGCAAACTAATTTGAAAGAATATTCAATTTATGTTATATTTTATACATTCCCTCTTAATTTAATAAAAATTATTTAACAATTATTTTATTGATTAATTATTTTTTTTAAAAAAATAATTCTTATTTTAAAAAAATATATTTTACCTACATCAAGCGTATTATTTAGTGCCTAGAAAAAATTATATATGTAACCCTAAACCAGTTTTTAACCCTCCAAAAAATGGAAAAAAAAGATCTAATTTTATTTGTTATGCAATGAAAAAAGCATTAGAAATAGACGTTGCAAGAAGTACATTAAATAAAACTTTATTAGCAATAGATCCTAAAACTGGTAATATTTTGCCCCGATTTAGAAGATTAAATGAACATCGTGCATGTGCTATGAGGGCAATAGTTTTAGCAATGTTATATTATTATAATATTAATTCCCGTTTAGTTGAAGCATCTGTTGAAAAATTATCAGATGAATGTGGCCTTTCAACTTTTTCAAAATCTGGAAATAAGTCTATTACCCGTACTTCACGCTTAATTAGTAAATTTTTAGAGCCGATGGGATTTGTAATATGTAAAAGAAAAAAAACGGAATCAAATAGTAATTATGTACCTAAAAAAATATTTTTAACACCAAATTTCTTTATGTTATTACATATTTCACAATCTCAAATAAAACAATATTTTTTGAAACAAAAAAAAATACTAAATATTTTAAAAATAGAGAAAAAAGGGGGGGCATTTTTTGATATGAAAAATATTTCTCAATTAGATGAAAAATTTGCTAGAAGAAAAATTTTAAATGCTTTAATAAATCATTATACAGCTGACGAATTAGCAATAATTGGCCCTCAGGGTCTTAAAAAAAAGATAGATATTGAATATGGTAAATTATGTAAGTTATATAAAAAAAAATATTAAATAAATTATACAACAAAAATTTCATAAAACAGAAAGATGCATTTTTTAAAATGCATCTTTCTGTTTTATGAAATTTTTGTTGTATAATTTATTTAATGTAAACAAACTATTTTTTTAAAATTAGCGAGAAAAAATTTATGAATTCAAAAATTATTATTTTTGATACAACTCTACGAGATGGAGAACAAGCACTTCAAGCTAGTTTAAGTGTTAAACAAAAATTAAAAATTGCCTTATCCTTAGAAAAAGCAGGGATAGACATTATTGAAGTAGGTTTCCCAATTTCATCTCCAGGAGATTTTAAATCAGTTCAAACTATATCTAAAAATATTAAGAACAGTAAAATATGTAGTCTAGCACGTTGTTTAAATAAAGATATCGACACCGCCGCTGAAGCAATGCAATTATCTAATTCATTTCGAATTCATATTTTTTTAGCTACTTCAGCACTTCATATGGAATATAAACTAAAAAGAAATTTCAATGAAATTATTGATATGGCAATATCATCAGTTAAAAGAGCATTACGTTATACTGACGATGTTGAATTTTCTTGCGAAGATGCGACTAGAACAACAATGGATAATTTATGTCGTATTGTAGAAAAACTAATACAATCAGGTGTAAAAACTATTAATATACCCGATACAGTAGGTTATTCAATACCAAATGAATTATCTTCAATTATTCATAATTTATTTAAACGAGTTCCTAATATTGATAAATCTATTATTTCAGTGCATTGCCATAATGATTTAGGTATGGCTGTAGGAAACTCAATAGCAGCAATACAAGCAGGTGCAAGGCAAATAGAAGGAACTATTAATGGAATTGGGGAACGAGCAGGTAATACAGCATTAGAAGAAATAATTATGGCTATAAAAGTTAGAAAAGATATTTTAGGATTATCTACAAATATAAAACACAAAGAAATTTATCGTACTAGTCAAATTGTTAGCCAAATTTGTAATTTATCAATCCCTCCTAATAAAGCAATAGTCGGAAAAAATGCTTTTGCACATTCCTCTGGTATTCATCAAGATGGTGTTTTAAAAAATAGAAAAAATTATGAAATTATAGAACCTAGTAGTATTGGATTAAAGGAAGTTAAATTAAATTTAACATCTAGATCTGGTAGAGCAGCTGTAAAATATCATATGACAGAAATGGGATATAATGAAAATGATTACAATATCGATGAATTATATAAAGATTTTTTAAAATTAGCAGATAAAAAGGGTCAGGTATTTGATTATGATTTAGAAGCATTAGCATTTATTAAAACTCAGCAGGGTATTGAGGAATATTTTTCTCTTTCTTTTTTTAGTGTTCAATCAATTTCTAACGGTTTATCTACCGCATCAGTAAAATTACTATGTGGAGGTAAAACATTTATAGAATCCGCAACAACAAAAAATGGTCCAATAGATGCTGTTTACCAAGCTTTAAATAGAATTGCAGATTATCCTATAATATTACAGAAATACCAACTTGTAGCAAAAGGTAAGGGTCGAGATGCTTTAGGTCAGGTAGACATTTTAGTTGAATATCAAAAACGTAAATTTCATGGTATCGGCTTAGCGACTGATATAATTGAATCTTCAGCTCAAGCAATGGTAAGTGTATTAAATAATATATGGAAAATCAACCAAGTTAACAAAAGATTAAAAATATTAAAAAAAGATAAATGATTTTTTCTAATCTTTAAAATTTAAATGGGAGAAATTTATCTATGAAAAAAAAATTCCGTATTGCAATTTTACCTGGTGATGGAATAGGCCCTGAAGTTATGCAGGAAACTTATAAAATTATAAATATTTTACAATATAAATTTTCTATACCTCTAGAAACAAATGAATTCAATATTGGCGGTATAGCTATAGATAAGGAAGGTGTTGCATTACCAAAAACTACATTATTTGGTTGCGAAAATTCAGATGCAATTTTATTTGGTTCAGTTGGAGGACCAAAATGGGATTCTCTTCCTTTAAACGAACGACCTGAAAACGCTTCTCTATTACCATTAAGAAAACATTTTAACTTATTTTCTAATTTAAGACCTGCAAAGTTATATTCAGATTTAAAAAGATTGTCACCGCTTCGTAACAATATTGTAAAAGATGGCTTCGATATATTATGTGTTAGAGAATTAACAGGGGGGATTTATTTTGGAGAACCCAAGGGCCGGTTAAAAAATAAAGATGGAGAATATGCATTTGATACTGAAATTTATTATGATTACGAAATTAATCGAATTGCACATTTAGCTTTTCAATTAGCTAGTGAGAGAAGAGGAATAGTCTGTTCTATTGATAAATCTAATGTGCTTCAAAGTTCTGTCTTATGGAGAGAAAGAGTAAAAAGAATTGCTCAAAATTATCCTAAAATTAATCTATCTCATTTGTATATTGATAATGCTTGTATGCAAATTATTCGGAATCCTAATCAATTTGATGTATTGCTTTGTTCAAATATTTTTGGTGATATTATTTCCGATATATGTGCAATGATCACAGGTTCAATCGGTATGCTCCCATCAGCTAGCTTAAATGAAAAAAAATTTGGTTTGTATGAACCATCTGGAGGTTCTGCACCCGACATTAAAGGAAGGAACATTGCTAATCCTATCGCACAAATTCTCTCTCTTTCAATGTTAATTCGATATAGTATGAAATTAAATGATATTGCAGATAAGATTGATTTATCTGTCCGACATGCTTTAAAATTAGGTTATCGAACTTTAGATATATCTGATGGAAAAAAATATATAAAAACAAATGAAATGGGTAATATTATTTCTGACATTTTAGTCAATGGGATATAAAATGAAAAAAACTTTGTATCAAAAAATATATGATGCACATGTTGTACATGAAGAAAAAAAAAATACGTCAATTTTGTATATAGATTTACATTTGCTCCATGAAGTAACATCACCTCAAGCTTTCGATTCTCTACGTAATAAAAATCGTACTGTAAGACAACCTAAAAAAACTTTTGCTACTATGGATCATAATGTTTCTACTCAAAGCAAGAATATTAATGCATCAGGACCAATGGCAAAAATACAAATGGAGGAATTAATAAAAAATTGTAGTCAATTTAATATACCTCTATATGATTTAAATAATGAAAAACAAGGTATAGTACATGTTATAGGTCCCGAACAAGGAATGACATTACCTGGTATGACGATAGTTTGTGGAGATTCTCATACCTCTACACATGGAGCATTTGGTGCATTATCCTTTGGAATTGGAACTTCCGAAGTTGAACATGTCCTTGTTACTCAAACTTTAAAACAAAAAAGATTGAAAAATATGAGGATTAAAATAGAAGGTGCTGTTCCTAAATTTATTACTCCTAAGGATATCATTCTTTTTATTATAGGGAAATTAGGTTCTTCTTCAGGTTCTGGTTACGTAATTGAATTTTGTGGTGATGTAGTTAAAAAAATGAGTATGGAAGGTAGAATGACAATATGTAATATGGCTATTGAGATGGGTGCTAAATCTGCTTTGATTGCACCTGACGAGGTAACGTATTCATATTTAAAAAATAGGTGTTATTCCCCTAAGGGTGGTGATTGGATCGCTGCATTAAATTATTGGGAAAATCTGGTTACAGACGAAGGCGCTTTTTTTGATGAAGATTTTACTATAAATATATCGAATATTGCACCTCAAATTACTTGGGGGACAAATCCTGATCAAGTTTTATCAATTCATGAAAATATCCCGGATTTTAAATTTTTTAAGAATTCTATAAAAAAAAGTTTAGCTCAATCTGCATGTGAATACATGGATTTAAAACCTGGTACTTATTTAACAGATATTAAAATTGATAAAGTTTTTATTGGTTCTTGTACTAATTCTCGGATAGAAGATTTACGAGATGCGGCTAGGATATTAATAAATAAAAAAATATCAAAAAATGTTCAAGCTATTGTTGTCCCAGGTTCTGGTACAGTAAAAACTGTAGCTGAAAAAGAAGGTTTAGATAAAATTTTTATTGATTCAGGATTTGAATGGAGACTACCTGGTTGTTCTATGTGTTTAGGAATGAACAACGATAAATTAAAATATGGTGAACGTTGTGCTTCTACTAGTAATCGAAATTTTGAAGGTCGGCAGGGTAGGGGGGCCAGAACACATTTAGTTAGCCCTATCATGGCTGCTGCCGCTGCTATATATGGTCGATTTTTTGATGTTAGGGATTTAAATAGTGAGACTTATTAAAAATGTCTAAATTTACTGAACATAATGGTGTAGTTGTTCCCTTAGATATATCTAATATAGATACTGATGCTATCATACCAAAACAATTCTTACAAGGGATAGGTAAAACGGGATTGGGAAAATATTTATTTCATGATTGGAGATTTATTGATAAAAATCAATTGCAATTAAATTCAGATTTTATATTAAATAAGAACCCTTATAAAAGTGCTAGCATTTTGCTTACTCGCGAAAATTTTGGGTGTGGTTCTTCAAGAGAGCATGCTGTTTGGTCTTTATTGGATTACGGATTTAGAGTAATAATAGCATCTAGTTTTTCTGATATTTTTTATAATAATAGTTTTAATAATAAGCTTCTTTTAATTTGTTTAAAAAGAGATAAAATTGATTATCTTTTTAATTTAGTTAAAAGAGAAATTGGTATTTCCTTTTTTGTTAGTTTGATTCAAAAAAAAATTTTTATAAAAAATTTTGATTTTTTATTTGAAATAGATGAATTTCAACGTCTTTGTTTATTAAACAATTGGGATAATATTGATTTAACATTAAAAATTAATTATAAGATTAAATCTTACGAGAGAACTATTGTTTCATTTCTTGTAAATAGACCTACTTTTGTTGCTTAATTTTCAAATAGCGAGATTTTTTAAATTTCGCTATTTTTTTTTATGTTTATATATCTTTTTATTATTCTTTAAAGAAATGTTATTTTGCATTTATGTCATAGAAAGCATTTATGAAAAAAAATAATATGCATTTAT